>JAVKFU010000008.1 GCA_040223695.1 Deltaproteobacteria bacterium | reverse complement strand
GTACAGACTTTTGCAATTCAGGACAGGTTAGGCTTGTATAAATTAGACTTTTAAAAACAGGAACTCATAGTATGCATACTGATTTGAATCTTACAGAATATCCCATTGTCTATACATTCCCCAAACGGTTAACTAAATTTTCATCCTGGTATGAGCATATACCTTTTGCAATGTTCCTGGTTGATGCGCTCAAGCCGCGGGTAATTGTCGAGCTGGGGACACAGTACGGAGATTCGTACTGCGCTTTTTGTCAGGCTGTTCAGGAGGCGGGGCTGGACACGCGCTGTTATGCCGTAGACACATGGGAGGGAGACCCTCATGCGGGCTCCTTTGGGCCGGAAGTCCTGGCAGACCTACGCGCACATCATGATCCCCTCTACGGCGGGTTTTCCCGTTTAACGCAGAGCACTTTCGACGAGGCGCTAAAGAATTTTACCGACGGGACCGTAGACCTGCTCCACATAGACGGCTACCACACGTACGAAGCGGTGAAGCATGACTTCGAGTCATGGCTGCCAAAGATGAGCGATGCAGGAGTTATCCTCTTCCACGATATAAATGTCCGAGAGCGCGACTTTGGAGTCTGGAGATTATGGGACGAGCTCAAACAAAAATACCCATATTTTGAATTTGTCCATGGGCACGGCCTGGGAGTTCTTGCTCCAGGCGAAGAGCAGCCGGCAGTTTTTCAGAAATTCCTGAAAGCGCCACCGGATGAAGCTCTAGCAATCAGAAGATTCTTTTTCAATCTCTCACAACGACTTACGTTGAAGGTTGAGTATCAAAAACAGCTCAATCAAGAGCAGAAG